>NZ_AP023246.1:1965000-1967500 GCF_016756515.1 Mesorhizobium sp. 113-3-9
CAGTTCGTCGCATTAGACCCGAAACCGAGTGATCTAGCCATGAGCAGGTTGAAGGTAAGGTAACACTTACTGGAGGACCGAACCCATAACTGTTGCAATAGTTCGGGATGACTTGTGGCTAGGGGTGAAAGGCCAATCAAACTCGGAAATAGCTGGTTCTCCGCGAAATCTATTTAGGTAGAGCGTCGACCGAATACCCCAGGGGGTAGAGCACTGGATGGGCTAGGGGTCCTCACCGGATTACCAAACCTAACCAAACTCCGAATACCTGGGAGTACTAGTCGGCAGACACACGGCGGGTGCTAACGTCCGTCGTGAAAAGGGAAACAACCCTGACCTACAGCTAAGGTCCCCAAGTTATGGCTAAGTGGGAAAGGATGTGAGGATCCCAAAACAACCAGGATGTTGGCTTAGAAGCAGCCATCATTTAAAGAAAGCGTAACAGCTCACTGGTCTAAATAAGGGTCTTTGCGCCGAAAATGTAACGGGGCTAAAGCCATACACCGAAGCTTAGGGTTCGTAGCAATACGAGCGGTAGCGGAGCGTTCTGTAAGCTGATGAAGCCATACCCGTGAGGGGTGGTGGAGGTATCAGAAGTGCGAATGCTGACATGAGTAACGTAAGGGGAGTGAGAGACTCCCCCGCCGAAAGACCAAGGGTTCCTGCTTAAAGCTAATCTGAGCAGGGTTAGCCGGCCCCTAAGACGAGGCGGAAACGCGTAGTCGATGGGAACCACGTTAATATTCGTGGGCTTGGAGGTAGTGACGGATCATTGAGGTAGTCCAATCTTATCGGATTGAACGGGCTGCTGCGTGGTTCCAGGAAATAGCTCCTCCTTATAAACCGTACCCGAAACCGACACTGGTGGTCTGGTAGAGTATACCAAGGCGCTTGAGAGAACTATGCTGAAGGAACTCGGCAAATTGCACGCGTAACTTCGGAAGAAGCGTGACCCTTTTCTACGCAAGTAGAGGAGGGTGGCACAGACCAGGGGGTAGCGACTGTTTATCAAAAACACAGGGCTCTGCGAAGTCGCAAGACGACGTATAGGGTCTGACGCCTGCCCGGTGCTGGAAGGTTAAGAGGAGGGGTGCAAGCTCTGAATCGAAGCCCCAGTAAACGGCGGCCGTAACTATAACGGTCCTAAGGTAGCGAAATTCCTTGTCGGGTAAGTTCCGACCTGCACGAATGGCGTAACGACTTCCCCGCTGTCTCCAGCATAGACTCAGTGAAATTGAATTCCCCGTGAAGATGCGGGGTTCCTGCGGTTAGACGGAAAGACCCCGTGCACCTTTACTATAGCTTTACATTGGCATTCGTAGTGGCATGTGTAGGATAGGTGGTAGGCTTTGAAACCTGGGCGCCAGCTCAGGTGGAGCCACCCTTGAAATACCACCCTTATTACTATGGATGTCTAACCGCGGCCCGTTATCCGGGTCCGGGACAATGTATGGTGGGTAGTTTGACTGGGGCGGTCGCCTCCTAAAGAGTAACGGAGGCGCGCGATGGTGGGCTCAGAACGGTCGGAAATCGTTCGCTGAGTGCAATGGCATAAGCCTGCCTGACTGCGAGACTGACAAGTCGAGCAGAGACGAAAGTCGGTCATAGTGATCCGGTGGTCCCGCGTGGAAGGGCCATCGCTCAACGGATAAAAGGTACGCCGGGGATAACAGGCTGATGACCCCCAAGAGTCCATATCGACGGGGTTGTTTGGCACCTCGATGTCGACTCATCGCATCCTGGGGCTGGAGCAGGTCCCAAGGGTATGGCTGTTCGCCATTTAAAGCGGTACGTGAGTTGGGTTCAGAACGTCGTGAGACAGTTCGGTCCCTATCTGCCGTGGGTGTAGGAATATTGAAAGGATCTGTCCCTAGTACGAGAGGACCGGGATGGACGGATCTCTGGTGGACCTGTTGTGGCGCCAGCCGCATAGCAGGGTAGCTATATCCGGACGGGATAACCGCTGAAGGCATCTAAGCGGGAAACCCACCTTAAAACGAGTATTCCCTGAGAACCGTGGAAGACGACCACGTTGATAGGCCGGGTGTGGAAGAGCGGCAACGCTTGAAGCTTACCGGTACTAATAGTTCGATCGGCTTGATCGTTCTCATTCCTTATGCTCATCGTGAAACACGATGATCTGACCAGCGCTCACGCATGAGCGGCCCTTACGGGCCTATGCTCCGCGAGGGCGCCGGAAAACCGGCGACGCGCAGTCGCGCTTGCGGGCTTGCGCCCGAAAGCCACAAACGTCGCCTTGGCACAGAAAACAGCTTCTCGAATAACGTGCGTTTTGCCGACCTGGTGGTTATGGCGGAGCGGCTGCACCCGATCCCATTCCGAACTCGGCCGTGAAACGCTCCAGCGCTGATGGTACTTCGTCTCAAGACGCGGGAGAGTAGGTCGCTGCCAGGTCTGCTAAACGCACGTTTTATGTGTCACATCGTACTTTCCAAAAATCGAAGCCGATTTTTGGGGCGACGTGATGAAATCTTCTCTC